>NZ_BAWW01000004.1 GCF_000875975.1 Parachlamydia acanthamoebae
TAAAGCCCAATCTTTTTTTGTCCAACCATCTGTGATGGAATCGCGAAAAAACGGTCTATTATTGTTGATACTCATATATTGTTGACACTCTAATTAAGTTTAATATTTATTAATATTATCATTTATTGGATTTTTTACTATTTAATTTATATTTTAAATATTTTTTACTTGTATTTATAATGATCTTAGGGCAATGACCAAAAAGGTTGAAATCCTTAACGTGCTTTATAATCCGAATTCTGAGCTGACCCCAGAATGAACGCAGGCATTTAGTGAGATTCATCGAAGCGATGGAAGATAGAAATATTGAAGTAGCAGAGTATATCGAGGAAGAATCGGAGCTCTCATGCAAAATAATGGCTTTGCGTTATGACTAATTTGAAAATAAAGATGCCTTAATTTTCTTAGCCTACTCAAACATGCTTGAGTAGGCTTGATCGATAAGTGGTTAATTTCAGCCTATGGTTTTTGATAAGTAAGCTAATTTGATTTTAGACTCAAAGCTCTCACCATAGCATCTATTTTCGTGACTTCGTTCTTTTTTGCTTCGGAAAGTAATTAGAGAAATGAGATCTTTTCGCTTACATCTTAGTTTGATTTTAGTGAATATCTAGATGTTTTTAAATATTATTTAAAATAATTTAATTACAAAGGAGTATTATTTCTTGAGTATTAAATAATTAATTTTAATAATTAAAATTAAAAACAAAGGGGGAATTCATGAGCATTATTCTTATCCTATTTGCAGCCAGCTTCTTAGGTTTTTTTCTGCATTTGGCGCTCAGTAAGGAAGAGCGTACACTAGGAGAAAAAGCCGAGCTCTTCCTCCTTTACCAAATTGTATTTAACGTCGGCTTAATTAGTTTTTTATCATTTTATGGATTTATTTTTCTCCCAGAGCTTGTTGCGGAAAAATTAGGGTGGCCAACCTGTCCTTTCCAACATGAGATGGGAAATGTCAACCTAGCCTTCGGTGTTTTGGGGATTTTGGCCATTTGGCTTCGGGGTAACTTCTGGACAGCTATTGTGATTGGAGTATCTATTTGGCTCTTAGGAGATGCAGTTGGGCATGTAGTGGATATGGTACAAAATAATAACTACGCTGAAGGAAATGTCGGTATTCCGCTTTACACCGATATTGCCATTCCTGTGGTTCTTTTAATTGCTTTCTACTTTTGGAAGAAATACCAACCAGGAACAAATCAATGACATTGTCTTACAAGACACGCATTCAACATGATGCGGATGTAGAAAAGATTCGCGAACGCTTTCTTGAGCTTCGCGAGTCTCCTCATGATCCAACGATGAGGCAAGCACAGCCTTCGCATATGATGCGAAGTTCAAATCTCTATCGAAAATGGAGACAAGAACTTGGCTTAGATGTCCTTTCTCATGTGATTGAAATTGATCCCATTCAAATGAAAGTGATTGTTGAACCACAAGTCTCGATGGATGAATTGAGTCGGTTAACTTTGGAAAAAAAATGCATGGTTCCTGTTATCCCAGAATTCAAGGGAATCACTGTAGGGGGAGCGATCAATGGGACAGCTCTTGAAAGTAGCTCGCATCTCCATGGACTATTCCATGATATTTGCTTGGCTTATCATATTTTGATTGGAAATGGGGAAATTATCCGTGTTTCGGCAACTGAGCATCCTGATTTATTCCATGGCATTTCTGGTTCATTTGGTTCCCTCGCGATTCTACTTCTGGTAGAGCTTAGATTAATCCGGGCGGCATCACATATTGAATTAACTTACCATCCTTGCGAAAACATTCAGAGAAGCCTTGCGCGTATTCAAGATTTGCACGAACAAGCACATCCGCCCGAATTTCTTGAAGGGATTGTTTTTTCAAAAGATCAAATAGTTGTAATTGAAGGGCGGTGGTGTCAAAACGATCAATTACCCCTTTTAAATTTATCTCTTCCCTGGAGTCCCTGGTATTATTCACATGTGCGTAAAGCCTGCTTTGAGCAAGCAATAAAAGCCGAAAAAATCACCACATTTGACTACCTTTTTAGGCATGATTGTGGGGCTTTTTGGATGGCAGCTTATGGCTTGCATTGGGAGCTACTTACGCGATATTACTTGGAGGGGCGTTTAGGATTATCAGACCTTAGTTACAAAACTTTTGGTTCTTTAGAGTTTGAAAAGTTTTCTGCTCTAAAAGATCCCAGCTTTATCCAGCGCTTCTTATTGAATTGGCAACTATCTAGCCAAAAGCTTTACAATATGTTTCATGCAACAAAGTCTAGGTGGTTTGAGAATCGTTTTATCATCCAAGATTATTTTATTCCCCTAGACCATACTGAAACGTTTGTTGAATTTATTATGGAGAAGGTTGGTATTTTTCCTTTATGGCTATGTCCGATTAAATCTACAACCCATCCCCAAATTTTAGCACCCCATTGGGGAAATGGAATGTATGTAGATGTAGGTGTCTATGGGATGCCAAAGCATACAGCTTCCTTAAAGACGATCCACACAGAATTGAATCAATTGATGCAACACCTGGATGGCCGCAAAATGCTTTACAGTTTTTGCGGCTATACAGAAGAAGAGTTTTGGAGTATTTACAAAAAGACTCCTTATCTTGATTTAAGACAGCGCTACTACGCCTCAGATGTTTGGCCATCGATTGAAGAAAAGGTTCTCAATACTTTTCCATAAAAGGAATGGCGACAGAATTCATTGTGTGTTTAAGCAAAAACCAAGGGATTTTTCTCCCATAAGGAAGGTGACGAGCGTATACTGCCATATATTCTAAATAACTTTCTGCACGACGAACTTTTTTGTAAAATGATGCACCAGAGCTTTGATGAAGAATGAGTCCTTTTTCTTTGGCTTCTAGCGAAAGAATCGTGGAAAGGAGTCGATAAAGACCTGTAGATGTCGGAAGACTCGAATCATATCCAAAAAATGGAGATGTCATTAACCCATTGCGTATGTAATATCCTACTACACCATCAATACGCCCATCTTTTTTCAAAACACGGAAATGCATCAATCCTTCACTAATCAAATATTTTAAAAATTGAAGGTTTAACTGAGGATTCAATTCCGAGTATTTATCGATGTAAAGCTCTCTGTACAAATGTAAAACGCGCTCATACTCTTCATCAGCTAACTGCGTTTCATTCAAAATTTCATATTCACTTTCACGCATAAGCTTAAGATCACTTTTGAAAATACGTGTTTTAAAAACTTGCTCATTTTTTGTGTCAGTTAAAAAGACTTGCCTGCTAACAATCATATCGAAAGCATTGTCTTTGAGGGCTTGTAGAGATTGGGCATTTGTATAGGAATTGATTGAGCGAAAAGCGATGGCATGCAGGGGAAAAAGATTTTTTAGTGTATTAGAAATTAAATCAATTTCTTGCGGTGTGAATTCTGTTGCATAAAGATCTGTCGAAAATAACCAATTATTGACATAGACCACTTTGTTGATTTTTCCGGCTTTCAAAATTTTGCCAAATCCATTTAGCGCATTTTTTGCAAAGGATTGAATCCATTTCCCTTCAATGAGATGCAGGGATTGACTGGCATAAGAGATGTAATGACCATATGGAGAACAGACATAAGATGTTGTGTAAGAGTTTTGAGTCACAACGAGAGGTAAAATGTGGTCGTTTACTTTCAATATCTGCATTTCTGCATCGATATTATCAATGTAATGGGAAACTCCTTTTGTCACTAAAGGAGTTAGAAATTTGCGGGCATATTCCCCGTCAGGGGTAGCAGGCCAAATTAATTGGTCGATTGTTTTAGAATTAAAAACCTGAATAGAATTTTGACTATTGCTCATCCTGCAGCCCTATTTTTAAAGTCGGTAGATAAATTGCAAGTTAACTCCCCAGATTGTGAGTTTCGTATCTGCGAAAGAGAATGGAAAGCTGAAATGTCTTCCATAATGGCGCGATTCATAAAAAGGAACGAGCGCAATATCAATGTGATTGCACGGAGGGCAATAATGATAAGTGATAGGCAGTTCAACACGATGATTTGTCTTGTCTTGGATCTTTAATGTGGTCGATCCAAATTCCGGATCGTGCGATACCTTGCAGCGTGCGTCATACATGAACCACGCTTTATAGTTAAGTCCCACACCAAAATTATTCGCGACTTCTATGTTCGATAAAAATCCGACTGCCCAATAAGGAAAGCGGGTAAGAAAATGTAAATGGATGGGGGAGGGGTGGCGATAAGCATTTTTTTCCCATGCATAGCCAATTCCCACATAGGGTGTAAAAGAAGGTTGATACCAACATTTACTTTGAAGGGTATATCCAAAGCGTCCTTCCACATTGCTATCTGTGAACGTTGACTTTAATTTATGGCCATTCCCTGAATGTCCACAGAGTGATCCTTGTGCCCAGTGACCTTCGACGCCCCAATAAAGACCAAAACGTTTGATTCTTTCATAACCTAGGCGTCCTCCATAAATCCAACCATTTTGTTTGGTTCCACCTTCTCGCGTTCTGTGAACATGATAGAACTCTGGCCCAATGTAAAATTTATGAGGAAATGGGAGAGGTCTATCGCAAATATCCTCGCATTCTTCTGCGGATATAGTTAGAGTCTTCACGAGAATTAGATATAAAGTGGAAAAAATCACAAAGACTGTAAAGTAATATCTCTTCATATGTGCCTAGGGGTTGCACAACAAAAATCAAACTGAATTTTTATTGTAATTTTTTTTCGTTATACATGTGAAAGGAAAAGCTTGTCAACTTTTCAAGAAAAAAATCGCATCTTGGAGTGTTTAATATTTTTTTAAAAAATCACCTTGAACACAATATTTAAATTGACTATAGATCTTTTTTATCTAGATTTTAATGCTAAAGCACTTCCCGAAACTTTTTGGAAAGACATCCAAAACAACGTGTAAGGTGCATTTTAAAACAAAGGAAATAGTATGAAGGCCAAAAAAATTGCTTTATTAATGGCAGGCGCAGTGACAAGCTTGCTTCCTTCAGTCGCTTTTACAAATGAAGTTGTCCTAGATAATTCTTCAGGAGAGAATACCATCATTCAAATTCAACCTCAAGATTATTTTTTATCTACAATTGAGACGATTGGTGCTTATTTAGATCTGCAAAATTACGAAGAAAATAATGGCCTTTACTTCTCGAATGAAAAAACTTTTAACATTGAAGTTTGCATGTCTCAAGAGGGTGTAAAAGCTAAAGTTTCAAAGGCCAAACAAATTCAGCGTAATTACAATAAAGGACTTACGCAACAAGAAAGAGATGATATTCGCTATATTGTTAAAACTCTTGCGAATAACAATGTGCTTGAAATCTGGGGACATAAGTCGGCCCTAAAAAAAGCTGGAGATCGTATTGATCATGTTCATCCTCTTCGTTTTCTTGAATGTATTTTTTCCGACAATGAATTGAAAGCGTGCATGGCGAGTTTGAAAGGCAAGACAATGGTATGGGATGACTTTTTAAAAGGTTTAAAGAAAAGTTTTGGTCAAGAATCCAAAAATGGAAATTTAAACACATCCTTTATTCAAGATTTTGCTAAACGAGTCAATGTGGATTCCAGTCTTCTTATTCCACCAATCCAAAGTCAAGAGTGGGAAAAGCTTGTGAATGTTTTAATATCCAAAGTTCCAGGCGCACAGGGGGATGACCGCTATAACATGTAAAATTTTTGCAGTAATGCAGCTTAATGATAAGGATGAGACCCTCAAATTTGCAACTGATGCTTTTTAGCCATGGAGTAAGAATGCCTGATTTTTTTGAGAGACTTAATTATAGCTTTGGGAACGAAGATTGGCGTACGGAGCAGCAAGCACTGAATATTCAACCGCAAGATACGGTTTTATGTATTACTGCAAGTGGGGATCGGCCATTACATTTACTTTTAAATGACTGTAAAGAGCTTATTTCTATAGATGCAAACCCTATTCAAAATTATCTTTTAAGCTTGAAGCGCGCGGCTATGCAGGCATTTGATTTTCCAAACTATCTGAATTTTTTAGAGGGTCGTTTGGAAAATCAAGCTTCAGATTCCTTGCATAAGCTTTTGCCATTCATGGATGGTGATGCCGCGCATTATTGGATGCATCAGGCATCAATGTTAGACAAAGGAATTCTTTTTCAGGGGCATATTGAGCGTATTTTTAAACACGTTTCGATGTTGTTTCGATGTTTAAGACCAAAGAAAGTGAAGCGTCTTTTCGAATTTGAAAATTTAGAAGAACAAAGGAAGTTTTTGCATGCAGAGTGGGACACGCTTTTTTTAAGAAAGCTTTTCGTCTTTGCATTAAATCCGATCTTTCCACGTGTTTTTTTTAATGATCCAGGTTTATTTGCACATGTCGATTCGACGATACAAGTTGGAGCATATATTTACGACCGCATGCTTCAGTGCTTGCAGGGATGTTTAGCTAGTGAAAATGCTTTTGTTTCCTTGATGTTTCAGGGAGCATTAAAAAAAGACTTCTATCCGCCTTATTTGACTGCAAAAGGGACTGAGGTTATTAAACCCCGATTGGATAAAATCAAAATAAAAACAGAGAATGTGATCAATTATTTAAAACGAGTACCAGACCGCACCTTTGATGCTTTTTCTTTATCAGACATTGCATCATATATGTCGAAGGAAAGTTTTGACGAACTCATGCAAGCTGTTTATCGAACAGCTAAACCCGGAGCACGTTTCTGTATTCGGCAATTTTCTTCAAACCATCAAATTCCTATTCATCTCAAACCTTATTTTCAAAGAGATATAAATCTAGAGAAAAAGCTAGAGGCTGAAGATTACTTTTTTGTTTATCGTTTCTTAACGGGAGAAATATTTGTTCCGGAACATGAAATGTTCCAGAGTAAGAACAAAATGACAAGAGGGGATCTACAAGCAATTGCGAGTTAATAAAAGAGATGTGCTTGAAAATTTTGCTTTCACGACTTCGAGATGAGCAATCTTCTCAAAGAGCAAAGCTTTAGCATTATGTCATGTAGAGGAAAGTGCCTAAATTATTTGAGCCTTTCCTCTAAATGTTTAATAAAACGCTTCCATAATAGCCTTATCCTATCTCCATCAGGCAACAATAATATCGTCATATTAGCCATTTTGGTGAAGGCGAAATGCTTCACAAATCATTGATTAGAAGGAATAAACCTCAATAAATTCTTCTTGACGGCTAATTTTTAATCCAACATAATTCCCTTCCTAATTACATTGTTTATCTTTCAAATTAACAAAATACATATTAAGCCCTATTAAGGAGACCAAGGATGAAGCTACGATCTCTAGTTATACCAGTGCTTTTCTTTGCATTTGGTTCGACAAGCTATCTTAGTGCACATAATCTCACCGAAAACAGTCCTAAAAAAGAAGAATTTAAAGGGGCTGATTATAATCTTTTGAAAAAAAAGGCACATAAAAGCGCCAAAGCAGGTCGCACTGATCAGGCTTTACAGGAAGTCAATTTGCTCATTTCCCAGCAACCTGATTCTCCATGGGGTTATAAACTTCGTGCAAACATCTACTTTTTTGACAAAAAGTATCAGGAAGCCTTGAGCGATTTCAATCAAGTCATAAGATTAAGACCCTCTTGTGCAAATGCTTATGTGGATAGAGCTATTGTTTATCTTGCTATGGATGATCTAGAATCAGCGACAAAAGATATTGAAAAAGCCATTGAAATCAAACCGATGAGTGCTTTTGCCTATTGCGTACGTGAAAAAATTTACATTGCAAAAGCTCAGACTGACATCAAAACTCGTGGCAAGAAAAAATAACTTTTCCAATAGCCACAAGCTTCTTGATCTTTTCTTATTTGCTTGTGGCTTTTGATAGACTTTTCTTGGGAGGAAAAATGATTCCAATCAAAAATATCGGATTAACAAATATCCCCACAAAAAATATTCCCCATAAAAACTCAAAAAAAGTCTCTTTTTATTATCTCCATCATAATTTCTATCTTTGCGCTGAAAGAGAATTGCAGCAAGGGATATCCGTATCTCAGGAAATCGTTTCAAAAATCGAAGCTTGCATGCAAAACATCCTCCAAAAGAAAGAAGGAAATGGACTAAAACTTTACCATAGCCAAGAAATTAATCGAGTATTTACCTTAGACCTTGCTCCGGAACTTATTTTTAAACTGAAGATTCCTGGTAGCACGCAAACAATGAAAGCTCGCTATCAAGCCATGATTCATGCTCAAACAATTATCCACATGCATCAGCTTGGATTATTGGTCATTCCAAATGCTAAATTATTCGTTCTTCAAGTAGAGGAGAAAGAGTACGAGATTATTGCAGAACGTAAACTCGATGTTAATTCAGATGAAGATATCCAAGAGCATTATTTTCATATTTTTTCTGATACTCTCACTCAGGCCATAAACCAGCTTGCTAAATTTATTATTTGCTCAGGTTACAGTGATGTGACATGGCGCAACAATCCAGTTTTGCACAACAGTTTAGATACATGCGGAAACAGAAAGATTGCGTTGATTGATTTAGAGGAAAATGATGGCGCTGAGGCCGGTTTATTTGGAGGCTTAGCTAGAGGATTAGTTGGGTGTACCAATGAAGTGCAGGCGAAATCCATTGCTCTCATTGCTCACCATCATGGCTTTAGTGTGCAGCTTTTTGCAAGTGCATTTTTTAGAAGAAGAAATGAGTTAATCGAAGGGCATTTGCTTAGTCAATTTTATGCCAAAAAAGGGATCACTTTGGGAAATGAATTGATTCAAATTGGTGAAGATCTTCTCACATCATTTGATCTTCAGGAAAAAAAGCTGGTTTACACAATCATCCATATCATAAATGAGCAAATTTCACTTCTAAATTCAGAGCTTCCTAAAATTCGGCGTTATGTCTATATTACTTCACCGTTTGAAGTATCAGCAAAAATTGAGGCTATTTTAAAAAAACTAGTTGAACTAGAAGTTATCTTTAAAATTGTTAAAAAAGATATCGGAAGTTATTTTATTCAAGCCTGATATTTATAAAAAATTAAAAGTTTTCTCAAAATAATATTAGACTAAATTTTATGCTGATATTTGAACAATCAAGGTTAGCTTAATGGATTAGAAGATCGCAATAGCAAGTCTGAGTTTGGTATCAAAAAGGTTCTCTCAAAGCCGATTATCGAATTGGGAAACTTGTCTGAAGAGACAATAACACTCTGATAAAGAAAAGAGATGGGTCTCATGCGCGAAGTTATACGAATTGATAAACTAATGGCTTCTAAACGATCACTTAAATCGAGCTAACTCGGAGAGAAGAATTGTTTTTTTTGTATTTGAATCTAAATAAAATAGATCTACGTGGTTTCTAATTAATTCAAAATTCTTATATGGTAAAGAGATAAATGAATTCCTTATTTTTTCAGGGTTATGTTGAAAAAGATAGACTTATACTTCCCAATGACAATCACGGTATTCGAATCGAAGGACGAATCGTTGGATGTATCAAAGATTTGTTCGCTTATTTTGGTATGGGAAAAGGTACGATTGCAATACAAGGAACAAACCATAAAATTTGGCGGCTAAATAAACAAAGCGCTATTAATTGGCTCCATACAATTGGGGACAAAACTGATCTAGTTGGTTTGGATCAAAAAAACAATCAAATTATTTCTGATAAAGTCACCTATTTATATGTAAAAAAAAGAGCTGAACGTTCAGCAACCTCTTGTTTTTACCTTGGGTATTTATATGAATTAGGAATTGGGGTTGAACAATCTTATGAAGAGGCTTTTCTGAATTACAAAAAAGCACTTCAACACCAAAGTCATCATCCTTATTACTTGCTTGCTCATCTCAAAATGGGGGATTTTTTAGCGAAAGGAATAGGAACACTGGTTGATAAAGACCAAGCTCTATCTCATTATGATCAAGCTTTTGGAGGTATGAATTGTCTCGTAATAGGTATCGATCTAAAAAGGCGCAAAATTCATGATAAAAACTTCGACCTGCATGTTTTCCTCGCAGATATGTATGAAGAAGGAAAAGGGATGAAAAAATCTCCAGAAGAAGCAACCATGCATTATCAAAAAGCTGCTGATCAAGGCAATGCCTACGCCCAAGGCGCTTTAGCATTAAAATACTTAAATGGCTCTGGAGTGACAGCTTCGGTCAGTAAAGCAAAAAAGCTTGCTCACCAATCCGCTAAAAAAAGGCATCCATTTGGGCAATATGTTTTGGCCTTAATCTATGAAAGGAAGGGAGAAACACTCCTTGCAAAAAAATGGATAGAAAAAAGTGCCAGTCAAGGTTTTGCGTTAGCCCAACAACATTTAGCACGACTCTGTGCTGCAAATGGATCTAATGAGCAATCGCTTGAATTATATAAAAAAGCAGCCTTGCAAGGACTATCTGAAAGTCAGTTTCAAGTTGGAAGGATGCTTCAAGAAGAAGATGTGCAAAGATATGAGATTTCTAATGAAGATGTGGTTTCATGGTATAAAAAATCCGCTGAACAAGACAATGTTGAGGCTCAAATTGCCTTAGGGATGTTGTACTATGCGGAACAAGAAGAAAATGCATCGCTCGAGCAGACTTTGTATTGGCTAAAAAGGGCTTCGGCATTGAACCCCGAAAGAGTTAAACTAAAATTGGATCAAATGCGCAATGATCTAGAGATTGATGCTAACAGTGGAAATATTCAAGCACAGCTCAATTTAGGGGAATTGCATCGCTCAACTGACGAAACATTCAATTGGTATGAAAGAGCTGCTGAACAAGGATCTGCTGAAGCAGAATATCGCTTAGCAAATCTGTATGCAAATGAATCAGAAGCAAATGCGCTTAAGTATTATCGAAGGGCGGCAGACAAGGGGCATCCTCTCGCACAGTACCAATTAGGTATTTGGTATTTTGATGGTCGTAATCCAATGGAAAATCTCAAAGGGGCTGTTAAACTTTTAAAACAATCAGCTCAGCAGAATTGCACAAAAGCAAGAGATTTTCTCTTTAAAAGACAAATTGACGATAATGTGCAACTAAAGTCATTAAAACATGACTTTTTGGTAAAAATTGATGGGTCATCACTCTCTAAATCAATTTCTTTTATGGAATTATTTGAAACAGTTGAATATAAGAGATCTATCTTTAAGAATAGCCCTCGTTCCCTTGAATTACTTGAAAAAGACATTGAAGATTTAACGACTAGTTTAAATGCTCATCTAAAAGTCCATTTAGATTGGAGCAAGGAATTATTAGAAAAAGCCGATGAACGTTTACAATTTTCTAATAATGCGTGATCTTTTTAGAAAACAGGCAGATCCGTATAAGATTTCCTGTTTGCAGTATTCTATTTGCCATCTTATCTAGAATTTTGGTATCGACAAAATTAAAAAAATAAGTTAATTAAGATTTAAAATCTCAGAGATCTCTTCGAAATCGTATAGTGCGTAAGACGAAGGAGATTTGTATCTTTGGTTTTGTCCAAATCTCGGCCTCCTATAGGTCGAATGATACCATTTATGGAGTAGCAAGGATTTCTATGAATAAAAAGAATTTTAAGCCATTACAGCTTATCCAACAGTTCCCATTAAAAAACGATGTCTTGAATCAAAAGTTGGAACAGTATGTTGCGAGTGAGATGGAACGTACTCAAAATGATAAAAAAGAACAGCATAGCAACATCGGCGGGTGGCAAAGTAAGCGAGATCTTCATGCTCATTTAGCGGATGATTCTTCAAAAGGTTTATTGCTTGAGTTGTTTCAGAGCTTTTCAGCTCCTATGTCCCAATACATCAGTTCTTGCAGTGAGCTATTCAATGTTCAGTCAAATGAAAATTATGACTGGAATTATACAGGAGCCTGGTTTAATGTTGCTGTTCGTGGCGGTTACAATGCTCCTCATGTCCATCCATTAAGCCAGATTAGCGCAGCCTATTATATCTATACTGAAGAGCCTTCATCTGAATATCCATTCAGTGGAAGAATAGATTTTATTATCGATAACATTACTTATCACTTTTTCCCGAAACCGGGCACTCTCATCCTTTTTCCAAGCGATACTCTCCATTTTGTTCATCCTTATTACGGCAGTACCCCAAGGATTAGTCTTAGTTTTAACGTAAATAACGTCCACACTGTGCATCTTCTCCCAACATGATGAAGTAATTCACATTCAATATGGGGAAGCGAATATGATATTAAACAACGACTCCCCCGTCTAATTTAATCTTCCCCCTCTATTTCTCTATTTGATACACTCTATCGGTCAGTTAATCCACATTGTGGTTTGGAAACATTGACGTTTTTATTAAGCTAATATTATAATAAAACATAAAGTGTTATAAAAAAATTGATTTTTCCTTAATAAGAGGTGAATTTTATGTCTATTAATTTTGAGGGGAATATTGAAAGTGGAAGATTAAAATTTGATGCAAACTTTTCCGAAAACAAAGGTATCAAAGACAAAGGAATTAAGGTTAATAAGGGAATTACTAAATTTGCTAAAAATGCCTTTGCAGCAATAGGTTTAGGTGGTGGGACTATAAAAATTTTTGGTCCAGATAACAAGGCCCTTCATATCAATAAGCAAAGTGCTATTAAGTGGATTAAAGCTCACGGAGAGAAAGCTGACACTGAAAATGTGGATAAATTGAGCAGTAAAGCAGTCGGCGAAAAAGTAGCGTACTTATATGTGCAAAAAAAAGCAGGGGAAGGTTCGAGAAGTGCTCTCCTTGAACTTGGCCATATGTACGAAACAGGCACAGGAGTTAAGCAATCTTATGAAAAAGCTGTCCAAAGTTATAGGGATGCAAGCCGTGAAGGCGATCTCACAGGCTCTATAGCCCATTTGAAATTAGGTGATTTAATTGAAAAGGGACTTGGTACGGAAATTAATAAAGCTGATGCAGGCTATCATTTTGGGAAGGCTTTTAAAGGAATTGAAAGAGAAGCAAAGCAAGGCAATTTACAGTGTCAGGTTTTTTTGGCTGATATGTATGAAGAGGGTAAAGGCATCCCTAAGTCTAAGGAAGAGGCTGCAAATTTGTACCAAAAAGCGGCCGATAAGGGAGATGCTTATGCGCAAGGAGCATTAGCACTCAAATATCTAAATGGATCTGGAGTCGATGAATCCCAAGACAAAGCTCTAGAGCTTGCACGCAAATCTGCTAAAAACGGACATCCTTATGGCCAATTTGTTTTGGGTTTAATCAATGAAAAAAATCAAAAACCTAAAATAGCCGAGAAATTGATAAAAAAAGCTGCTACTCAAGGATTTGCTCCTGCACAGCAAAAATTAGCGTCTATTTATGCAGATAATGATTTACTGCCTGATGCTTTAGCCTTTGGATGGTTTAAAAAAGCTGCTGACCAAGGATTGGCAGAAAGTCAGTACAAGCTTGGAGAAATGTATAGCAATGGAATGCTTAAGAGTCCAAAAAAAGCTGCCGAATGGTATGAAAAAGCAGCAAAGCAAAATCATCTTGTGGCTCAATACTCTCTAGGGAAAATGTACTTAATGGGCCAGGGTGTTGATGAGTCATTTCAAAAAGCGATTGGATGGTTAAATAAAGCCGGATCACAAGGTTTTGGATCTGCTCAAGCAGAATTGGCAACAATTAGTCATCAACTGGAAAGTGATGCTAATAAGGGTGATCTAGCTGCACAGCTTAAATTAGCAGGGATGTTTTTACAAATAGGTGAAAATGAAAAAGCGGTTAAGTGGTTTGAAATAGCTGCAAATAACTCGCCTGAAGCTCAATTGCAACTTGGGCAGCTTTATCGGGCGGGGAGAGGAGTTGTTAAATCAGATGAAAAAGCAGCCGAATGGTTTTTGAAAGCCGCAGAAAATGATAATGCTGAAGCCCAGTATCGTTTGGGTGCTATGTATTTTGAAGGAAAAGACACAGAACAAACTTTAGAAGCCGCTGTAAAATGGCTAGAGAGATCTGAGAAACTTGGAAATAGCTCAGCTGCTCGATTTCTTAGAAATCAAAAACAGATAGATGGCAATGAATTAAATCATTATAAAGAGTTATTTTTATATCAAATTGGTAGTGCAGTAGAAGACCTATCTACAGTGTCATTTGTTAATTTGAATCAAATTTTTACTGATGAATTGGAGCGGAGGCAGGGATCGGGAGAACCTCTGAGAACTTTGTTAAGTGCAAGAGATAACCTCACAAATAATTTAAGAAAACTTTTGAATGATAACTCTGAATTGAAAGCATTGCTAGAAAAAGCGGATGAACGTCTGGCTTTTGCTCAAAGCTAAGGGATGAGGGCGTCGCCTATCAAAGTAATTTTTATTAAAACTGGCGTAAAAACTTATCTTGGGTAACAATACCCTTTTAAAAGGAGTATTGATTATGGGTTTTCTACGAAGATTTTTTGGTGGCCTAAAACACTGGGGCGATCGCTTGCAAGATTTTCTACTGCTTGCGATAAGGCTCTTTTGGGGATATAATTTTTTTATAACTGGATATGGAAAGCTAGCGAATATTGAACCTGTGAGTTCATTTTTTGCATCGCTAGGATTTCCATTTCCCACTTTTAATGCCTATCTGGCTGGATCGGTGGAATGTTTTGGTGGCCTATTGTTACTCGTAGGCTTAGCTTCACGTTTTTCAGCTCTTTTGCTATCTGGAGTAATGATTGTTGCGTATTTCACAGCTCACGCTGAATCTGTGCGTCAAATTTTCCATGATCCGGATCTCTTTCTTAGTCAACCACCTTTTCTTTTTCTATTTGCCTCTTTACTTATCTTTTGTTTTGGTCCAGGAAGATTCTCTCTGGATGCCCTTTTCAAAAGATGGGCAAAATAGTCCAACTAGGTTTTTAACTGTCGTACCAAGTCCACCATTTCTAGAGCCGCTAATGCGGCTTCTGAGCCTTTGTTTCCATGTTTAGTCCCAGCTCTTTCCATTGCTTGTTCAATTGAATCAGTGGTTAAAACACCAAAAATAACAGGAATGCCTGTTTTAAGAGCGATATGTCCTAAATTTGAAGAAACTTGGGATGCAATTAGATCAAAGTGAGCTGTTGCACCACGAATTAAAGCTCCAAGAGTAATGATGGCATCATATTGTTCACTTTCAGCCATTTTTTGAGCAATCAAGGGAATTTCGTACGATCCCGGCACCCATGCGGTGTGAATTTGTTTGGCATCCACTCCATGGCGAATCAAAGTATCGATGGCTCCCGAGAGTAAACTTTTGGTAATCAATTCGTTAAAGCGAGCTACGACAATGCCAAAACGTTTACCTTTTCCATTAAAATTTCCTGAAATCTCCATAAAGTTTTCCTTATTTTGCATTGATCGTTAGTAAATGCCCTAATTTTTCTTGCTTTGTTTGCAAATAACGAAAATTTTCAGCCGTTGCAACAGAAATTAAGGGAACACGTTCTACAATTTGTAAGTCATATCCGGCTAATCCTCCATATTTGGCGGGATTATTAGATAATAAACGAATGGTGGTGAGACCTAAATCAGCTAAAATTTGGGCTCCCATTCCATATTCGCGTGTATCGACAGGAAAGCCGAGTTCTAGGTTGGCTTCGACAGTATCGCGGCCTTGCTCTTGAAGGCTATACGCACGCAATTTATGTCCTAAGCCGATTCCTCTTCCTTCGTGCCCGCGCAAATAGACGAGGACTCCCGATCCTTCTTTAGCGATTTTTTCGAGAGCTAAATCCAGTTGCTGCCCGCAGTCACATCGTTTTGAACCAAAGACATCTCCCGTTAAGCATTCAGAATGTACGCGGACGAGTACATTTTCTTTTTTAGCAACTTCACCTTTTACAAGCGCAATATGTTCGATTCCATCTAAATCAGATTGGTAAACATAGGCTGTGAATTCCCCGAATTCAGTGGGGATTTTTGCTTGGGATACACAATGAACAAGCTTTTCCCGTTTTCTACGATAACGAATAATATCTTCTACAGAAATAAGGGGAATTTGATGTGTTTCCGCAAACTTTTTTAGATCAGGTGCTCGTGCCATGGAACCGTCGTCGTTCACAATTTCTCCAATCACAGCTGCTGGGTAGAGATTAGCTAGACGACACAGATCGACAGCAGCTTCTGTATGCCCGGCTCTTTTCAAAACACCACCAGGACAATATTTAAGCGGAAAGATGTGTCCTGGACGGCCTAGATCATGGGGGCGTATATTTGGATCGATTAAGGCCTTTACGGTTAGCATACGGTCATATGCTGACACGCCTGTTGTTGTTCCATGCAAAGCATCTACTGACACAGTAAAGGCTGTTTTACGAGGGCCTGTGTTCTCCGTGACCATTTGGGGAAGTTGCAATTCTTCAAGCCTTTCTTCAAGCATGGGCATGCACAAAATTCCGGTCGAATGTCTGACCATAAAAGCAATGGTCTCAACGGTCACTTTGTCGGCCGCAATGATTAAATCTCCCTCATTTTCTCTTTCTGTATCATCAGAAATGATCACCATTTTCCCTTCGGAAAAGGTTTGAATGGCATTTTCAATAGACGAAAGATTCATGATAGATTTTCCTTTTTTGATGCGTTTCGAAAAGGCTCAGAAAGCTTTTCCATGTATTTTGCGAGTAAATCAACCTCAACATTCACGAACATGCCTGTCTTTTTTTGTCCCCATGTTGTCACAGCTTTTGTATGTGGGATGAGTGTTACAGAAAAAGAACGGTGATTAACCAGGCATACAGTTAAACTTACGCCATCGAGAGTAATGGATCCTTTTTCTACGATGTAGCGAAGCAGGTTTTGAGGGGGGGCAATCACAAATTCGTGGGATCCATCAGGTAAAGCTCGAATTGTTTCGATGGTTCCGATGCCGTCAACATGTCCCTGAACAAGATGTCCACCAAGCCGATCATTTAACTTCACGGAGCGCTCTAAATTCACAGCATCGCCGATTTTTAATTGTTGCAAGCTTGTTCTTTGCAACGTTTCTTTTACAGCATCAGCTGCCCACCATTGAGTTCCCGAAGAATCGGAGGTAATTTCAATAACAGTTAAGCAGCATCCATTAACGGCAATCGAGTCTCCAATTTTAGCGTCGGACAAAACGAGCTCAGCGTTAATTTCAATGCGCATTCCTTTTTCAGTGGCAATCATGTTGCGAATGATTCCCATTTCTTCAATTAAACCTGTAAACATAATTAAAAAATATATTCTCCCGCAATATCTCGTTTATCTCTTCCACTTAGCACATGAAACACGCGTAGCTTGTTTAGTGTGATAGGAGAGAGCTGTCCGTATGGGACGTAGACAATTTTTTTTCCGTATCGATTTGCGAAACTTTTTATAAAGGATCGAGGTGGCTTATTGGCAACATAGGTAATGAGAGGTTTAACAGCATAATCGATAGCGGCCATTAGCAGTACTTCTGCTTTAGAGCGACATTCTGCATAATCGGGATCTGTCCATACATCAAACATACGTCTGGGTGGATATGACATCATAAAGCCCCCATATTCGCAGCGACTAATTCCAGGTCCAACAACATTCTCTGTCATGGGTGTTGCATAAAAAGCCATATCGGATTCTTGATCGTGCTCACCCAACCAGGTGGTTCGCCACGGATATTTTTCATTTTTATTGGGATCTTCGCTTTGATCTTCATCGAAAATAATCACAACAGATCCCACTCCTTCGGGTGGTTTACCCCTCACTTTAACAAAGATTTTTTTCTCATGCCAGTGTCGAATGGTTTCTCTGGTATCAATCCCTTCTTCAAGGCTTGTGCTAAAGGGACGCGTGCGAGAACTTTCATCTAATAAAACTTGCTTTCCTTTCTTCTTTAAAAAATCCCCAAAGTTTTCGACTGCAATATCCTCAGGTGGGTACGAGCAAATGCTAAATGGGCTAGGGGGTTGAAATTTAAAAGTGGAGCGATCTTTACGTCTTTTAGTGAAAAACGTGTTTTTTCGTCCGGGAAGTTTCATATGAAAGCGAATAATTTTGCTGGGACCCCAGACATCTTCGATTTTAAGGGAAAGCTCAGGAAGAGAATCAATGTTGCGTCGATAAAGATATTCGGTGGCTAGCGCCCAGACTTCATAAGCATAATTATGATCAACACACCCTTTAGCTGCGCTTAATAATTGAAAGAGGGAGGGCATTAATTGGTTTTTAATAAGGGCGTAATTGCGCACAAATTTCATTAAGGTGCGTAAATGATATCCATGAAATTTATGACCCGTATTGTTTTGATAATGGACAGAGGCTTCTTTAAAGAGCTGATAAATGAGTTTTTGTCTATCGGGTGGAAACGCAAGTAAAGGGGCTTCAGGTGTCAGAGGATTATTTAGAGCTTCATTAAATTCGGAGCGTAACTTTTCATATTCTTTGGAAATCCAGCCACATTCTGCCATGACTTCGCGGGCCGAATCTTCGGTTAATGTACAAAGTTGAATCGTTTCACGTTGTGGGACTTCAAATGCAGGAAAATGGGATCGATCGATGAGTTCCAGCACGGACTGAATATGGCTCATGCCCCCAACAAATAGAATCTTATCATATGTGAAGCTAAGTTCTTTCAGGCGTTTAGCCATGTATAGCTCCCGATTTTTATCGAGCTGGGAATGCAGAGCGGGATTTCGACTTTTCTCATACAGATTATAGTATTGTTTAAGCGTGATTCTCTGGATGGCATAGGGATCAGGGATGGGTTCAGCGACATCGGGATAATTTTCCACGTCTAAATCAATGCAAAAAGCGGGGATATTGGCATCTTGTGCACTACGCAGGGCTTCGAATGCAGCGTCGCATGGTTCCGCCATGTAATAAAGAGAAGTTCCATTTGATTCAAAAGTTTGGACAACACTTAAATCGGGTAGGCGCGAGGCCGCATGTAAAATTTGCAGCTGCATGGTTTCAGGGAATTCCACGGCCACGCAATCTGGCTGGATTTCTTTAAAAGCTAAAAGGACCTGAGCAGCCATTTCCATATTATAATGGATAATGGGAATGGCATATATGTTCCCTTTCTGAATAAAAAAAGACTCTTCACCGTTCATGGAGATCCTATGGATTTAGAGAACATGCTCAAGAGCTTCATCACCTAAGGTCATAATAACAGCTTGTTGAAGTAGGCTATTCAAATTTACAGGTTTTCCTTCTAAACTTTTGATTCTTTTTGCGGCATATCGAGCAATATTAATTCCATCTCTGATTGTGTAATTCTCATTTTTATTGTGTGCATTTTGGAGAAAATTGACGACATAATCCATGATATGTTCATCCACAAAAGGAAGATTTTCTTTTAAAATTCGTTTTTCCTCTTCAGCTTCAGGGAAATCTAAATAAATTTGAGGTTGTAAGCGGCTATGCACATATTCAGGAATCTCAAAGGTGGAGGCATCATCGTTCATAGTCACGCAAATGCGAAAGTCTGGATGTGCTGAAATTTTCAAGCCCGCCACAATGGATTCAATATAGCGGCGTGTATCGAGTAAAGGTGCGAGAGAAGCCCATGATTTTTCACTCATTCGATTAGCCTCATCCAATATACATACCTGACCGCGAATCATTGCAGTCACTAATGCAGATGCGACATAACGAATCCCGCCTGTTTTATCGATCACAGGGGTGATTAATAGGTCCTCAGGGCGCGTATCCATTGTACACTGATAAATGTACACATCCTTTTGTATTTTTTTGGCAGCGGCATACGCTAGTGTGGTTTTGCCCACCCCAGGCTTTCCAATGAGACGAGGATTTAAGGGGATATCATTAGGATCGATCACTAACCACGCCGCGAGTAATTGATCCATCACATCTTGCTGACCGATCCATTCAAATTGAAAAATATCCGGAAAACCCAGCGCAAGCTCTACTCCTTGGATGGTGATGCGACTTTCGTGTTCGTTAGGATGAGGATTTTCCATTTTTCATTCCTTTATACTAAGGGTTGTATGATAACGGGGCCTTGATCTTTCCCATGCTAATGGTTTTCCGATTTCTCGAACAGAATCAGTTGTGAATTTAAGGGTTCTTTGCTTTATCAGACCCATATAGCAAACCAGCTTTTGCAATGTTTTCACGTGCATTGGGGAAAAGCTCTTCTAATTGTGTGAGCAATTGGTCCACTTGCCGACGCATCGAGTTTTGGCCAACGGGACAGCGACACGTAATCCTTTTAAATCCATGTTGCTCGGCAAATGTTGAAATCTCCTTTTCTGCGACATAAATTAAGGGGCGAATAATGGTGACACCATATTCTCGCATATGCAATTTGGGAAGATTGGCTGCAAATTCCGCCTTATGAAGAAGATTCATTAAAAGAGTCTGGGCGCTATCATCTCGGTGATGTCCAAATGCAATGGTCGTGGCTCCTACACTTTTTGCCGCTTCAAACAACAAGCGTCTTCGTTCACGCGAGCAACCATAACATTCGAGAGATTCTAATGTTTGGGTCGATTCGCGCATGAGGAAAGGGATTTCTAGGCGGGTACAAATTGCACGAAGATAGTCAAGATTGACACCTGCACCACATGAGAAGGCTCCGTGCACGTGCACGGCAAAGAGTTCAAAAGGGGGAAATCCTCTTCCAGAAATCGCCTTAAGCAAAAATAAGAGAGCTAGACTATCTTTTCCACCGCTAAGAGCTATGGCAATTTTAGGGGAATCCGAGACCATTTGAAATTCAAATAGTGCTTTTCTAACCATACTTTCTAGACGTTTGCCAAGTCCAGACCATGGGGGTTGTGCGAGAGGGAGGTCTAACATGTGTTTTACTGTGATATAAAATTCAGAAATTTAAAATGCGTTTTTTTGTAAAGACTGCAAAGATTCTAGAAGGAGTTGGCTGTCGTCTTATATTTTGTTTTCTTAAATTCTGATGGTTACGTTCATTTTGAATTTATGAATCTAGTTTCAAAAAAACAGACACCATATTAAACTAATTTTGCTGAGTAGGGCAACAAAAAAGTTATGCTATCTACATAATATAATGGAGGAATATGACTGAAAAAATTGGACGTAATGATCCTTGTCCATGCGGATCTGGGAAAAAATATAAAAATTGCTGCTTAAATAAATCAACCGCACCTAAAAAGTTCACTGCTAAATGGCTGAGCACTCCTCAAAAAAAAACGGAGCCAGTTAATTTAATGGAAAGAACATTTGGAGAAGCAATTGCTAACGCAACTCAGCAAGAAAAACCCCCAATAATCCCGAAATCTTTTAAACAGCAGATTGAAGATATCAAGGAAAATCATCCCAATTAACCTGTTTATAAAGTCTTTTTGTATAAAGTGTTAAAAAAAAATACATTCTTTTTCATCAATGTGGTGGAAATAAATCTTGTTTTATGTAAATATGAAGGTAGGTGCATTTTACCAGGAGTATTCGAATAAGAAACATTCTCAAAGCCTTTAGTATAGGGTGATGCTGCATTAAAAGTTGATACGTCACTTCATCTTGAGACCATGTTTGGATTTAAATTTTCGGGTTTTCCTTTCCTTCCAAATCAAAACTCCGTTAATTCCCTCGAGAAATCAACGTAAAACTTAAATGTTATTTTAGGTCAACCTGCATTGCAGAAAAACCCTTAGTATAAAGCTTGCGAATGGAAAGAATTTCCCAATAAAGTGCATTTTATTAGATACAATCCAACATGGAGACTATGTTTATGAAGAAGAAAATTTTTGTCGGCAACCTATCCTGGAAAGTGACAGATGATATTTTAAGATCTGTTTTCGAAAAAATCGGGAAAGTTGTTTCCGTAAAAATTATCACAGATCAATATACAGGCAAATCAAAAGGATTCGGCTTTGTTGAGATGGAAAGTTCAGAAGATGCTGACAAAGCTATTCGTGAATTGAACGAAACAGCTGTTCTAGATCGCAACATTCGCGTCAGCCTCGCTCAAGAGCGTTCTGAGCGTTCTGGCAATCGTGAACCACGTGAAAGCCATGGTGGCGGACGCTCCGGTGGTTTCAGAAATGCAAGAACATCTAACATGTAATTCTTTTCTAAAGGGAGCCTTAATTGGCTCCCTTTATTCTTTATCGCGACTGCTTGCTTAGAATACGTTTTCTATTTAGTGTTAAAAAATAGGAATTGGATTTCTTTAAGTTCAAAGGAAGTGATTATGTCAAAAAAACGATGGATGGTATTAGCTGCCTGGTTAGTTATTTTGGCCCTGTTTTTTTATCTTTTCTTTTTTCAATCTGATCTTTTTTATCGACTCTTTCACTATTCAGGTGCAGGATCTCCTTTTGTCGTAACTCCTTCTGGGGGCGGAGATTAAAAGAACTGAATAGTAAATTCTTATCTTAATTTTAATTAGCCTTATTTCCATTCTTTTTCTACTTCTATTAACATTTCTGCTTGAAGTGTTTCACTGTAGATTTGACTCATTAATATGTATTTAGATGCTTTTAAAATAAAAAACTGGTATGGTCTTTTTTATTATATCCAATAATAGAGAATACAACCATGCCTACTATTAAACCAACCGACAATGCTTATCCACACTTTTTGGCTCACAAAACCTCTAGTCAAAAAAAACGTGATTCACTTAAAGGGGTGGAGGGAAATGGAACTTCCTCTTTAATTAATCCTTCTTTTAAAGGCATTTGGCCTAAAAAAGATGTGAAAGAGCTTAAAACAGTAGCAAATGTTAGAAAATATTTTGAAAGTCCCATTCCGGCAATCCAGCAGCATTTTCATAAACGTATTTCGCTTATATTTTTGCAAGCGGTTGTTTGCTATGGAACCAATCTTAAATTTCGTGAAGGACATACAATTCATCAAGGATTTAATGCTGAAGGAATGTTTGGGATTTCATTTCAGGCGGCCCATTCCGCAACATTGCCTTGTTTGTATGCAAAAGAAGGCAAAGGGAAAGAAACTATCTTTCTTTACCGTTCAGGATATTATGATGAAAGTAATGCCACAATCGATTTAGAAAAAGCTATAAATGATGCCGACCGAGCTATTGATGAAAAATATAGGGAGAGCCTACTTAGAAACCATTCGATTAATTTACTTAATTCAGCATCAAAAAGAGAACTAACACCCGAAAAAGTCGTTAGGTATTTTCTTCCGGCTATGCAAGAAGTAATAGAAGACGTTTTAAGTCGAGAGAAAGATGCGGCAGTTAAAGGTGTGTTGGAATTTTATCGAGATGAAGGCGCATCACTTGCTCATTATGTTTTTCAGCAAGAAAATATTGACCTTTGGCTCAATCTCAATTTGGAAGGAATTCCTGAGCAAGAAAAAAAATCTTTGAGACCACACTTGTATGAACTTCGGTACCAAATGATTCAAGCTGATCAGAAAGCGCAGAGTATGATTAATAGTAAAATAGAAGATACATTTAAATTCCTTAAAAAGGGTACAAAAACAAGATTTTTTGAGTCTTTTTTCTTTCATGGTCTTTTTGAAAAAAGTGACGATAGCATGCGGATCATGCTGAGTAAACTTTTGAATATTTCAAATTTTCATTTAGATCAAGCAACTCGAGAAGTGAAAGTTAACATGGCTATTCATAACAGTTTGAAAGAACAAGCTATCAGCATTAGTAAGCTTTCCAAGAAAGTCCATAAAGCAATCAATTCCCCTATGAAAGAGCGAGAGGAACGGATAGAAAAGCTCAAAACGCGTATTGAGGCTTTAACGGAAGATCAATCTGAAATATTCAATATTTTGTTCTATAAACGTTTATACGAGCAAGCTCATGCGGAAGAAGATAAAGATTTAATTAATAAGCTGCTTAAAATTAAAGAAACAAAAGTAGACGAGGGAATTAATAAAAACACGCGGTCAGTTGCAGCAGAAAAATATTTAAGCGATTATGAAGAATTATTTGAAGAAGTAATTGAAGTCGCAATAAAAGAAATAGAAGAACTAAAAAATGAAACGAAAAAATTTCAACGTAAATTATTTAAGGCGCTCCGTAAAGCATTTAAAATGAAAAATGAAAGTTTTATAGATCGTTATAAAACGAAAAATCCGAATCTAAAAATGGATAATGAAATCTTAAAGGATCTCGATTCAGGTGAGATGGAGTTTTCTCGTAGAATGATTCAACGAATTTCTGGAGTTTTTGGCATTAACAAAACTCTTTTCTATCCCTCTCATTTTGCTGAAATTTACGAATGAGTAGACACTAATTAAAAAATGGAAAAAGCCTCATATTTCTGGGGCTTTTTCCATTTTAGCAATCAAGAAGGGGTCAGCTCAGAATTCGGAATATAAAGCACGTTAAGGATTTTACTGCCTCTGTAAAGGTCTGAATTCGCCTTTTTCCATCACCTTGTTCTGACGCCAAACATAGTCACCTGTTAAATTTATGTGTTCCCAACCAAGTGGAGATAAATGCTTGAGTAGGCTCCCATTGATTGTTTGACCATTATCTTTCAAGTGTTGGATTACTCGCTCTAAATATACAGTATTCCATAGAACGATTGCAGCTATCACAAGATTAAGGCCGGAAGCTCGATAACGCTGGTTTTCAAAGCTGCGATCGCGCATTTCACCAAGTCGATTAAAAAAAACAGCACGTGCTAATGTATTTTTAGCCTCTCCTTTGTTTAGTCCAGCGTTTACGCGACGACGTAATTCAACATTTTGTAACCAATCCAGAGTAAAAAGAGTGCGTTCAATCCGCCCAATTTCTCTTAATGCCATTCCTAAGCCATTCTGACGTGAATAGCTTCCGATAGTTTATGAGGTATTGACTACTGTTTTTGATAGAAAGTTTATCTTTCACTCGCTTTCTAGCCGGGTAGGAAAGGGAACCCATATTGGAGTCACAATGCGGCATCGGATGATCAGAAAAGTCAGTGCGAATGGAAAACAGCCTTGTTATGCATTCAAAATGGACATTAAACGTTTTTTTGACACAATTAATCACCAGATTCTCAAAACTCTCCTTCGGAAAAATATCGCAGACGAAAAAGCGCTAAAAAATTATCGATACAATCATTGATAGCTTTAAAGTTAGTAGCGGCCCTTCTGAGAGTGTGGGAATTCCTCTAGGAAATGCAACTTCTCAATTATTTGCAAATGTTTATCCTCACGAGCTGGATGATTTCATCAAGCAAGAACTCCGTGAGCGATATTATCTACGTTATTGTGATGATTTCATTATTTTATCTAATGATAAAAACCATTTAGAATCTTTAATTTTTCTTATTCGAGAATTTCTTATAAAAAGGCTCCAATTAGATCTTCACCCAAAAAAGTTGATT